>NZ_JBFUPL010000040.1:0-2494 GCF_041355235.1 Rhizobium sp. RCC_161_2
TGTTGATTTCCACTGAGAGCTGACCCGGCACAGCCTGATATTTCCATTGAGAATTGACCCATGTTTCAACCGTCCCTCGCATGTTTTCAGCGGGGGCTCTGGAGTGATCGACATGGCGTTACTGAGCGTGATCCGGCGCTGGCATTTTCGAGAGCGTCTATCAATCCGGGAGATTTGCCGCAGAACTGGCTTATCCCGGAACACCATCCGCAAATATCTTCGTGCTGACGGCGTAGAGCCGAAGTTCCAGGTTCCGGAAAGGCCGAGCAAGCTTGACCCCTTTGCAGATCGGTTATCGGCCTGGCTGAAGACGGAATCCAAGAAGGGCCGCAAGCAGAAGCGGACGATGAAGCAGTTGCATGCTGACTTGGTCAGCCTCGGCTACGAGGGGTCCTACAATCGCGTGGCGGCCTTTGCCCGGGAATGGCGCGATGATCGCCAGCGGGAACGGCAGACGACCGGCCGTGGCACCTTCGTTCCACTGGCGTTCGAACCCGGCGAAGCGTTCCAGTTCGACTGGTCGGAGGACTGGGCGATCATCGGCAATGAGCGCACCAAGCTGCAGGTCGCTCACACCAAGCTGAGCTACTCGAGGGCCTTTATCGTCCGAGCCTATCTCCTGCAGACGCACGAGATGCTGTTTGACGCCCACAATCATGCCTTCCGCGTCTTCGGTGGTATTCCCGGTCGCGGCATCTACGACAACATGCGCACGGCGATCGATAAGGTCGGCCGTGGCAAGGAGCGAGACGTCAACGTCCGCTTCATGGCAATGGCCAGCCACTACGTGTTCGAGCCCGAGTTCTGCAATCCGGCCTCCGGCTGGGAGAAAGGACAGGTCGAGAAGAACGTCCAGGACGCACGGCATCGGTTCTTTCAACCTGTTCCACGCTTTCCATCACTGGAGGCCCTGAACGACTGGCTCGAGGTTCGATGCAAGGAGTTCTGGGCGAAGACGCTGCATGGTCAGATGCGTGGCACCATTGCCGACATCTGGGCAGAGGAAGTACCAGCTCTCATGCCCGTTTCCAGGCCGTTCGATGGGTTCGTCGAATATACAAAGCGTGTCACGCCCACCTGCCTCGTGCATCTGGAGCGCAATCGCTACAGCGTCCCTGCATCCTTCGCCAATCGTCCGGTAAGCCTTCGGGTCTATCCGGATCGTGTCGTCATCGCCGCAGAAGGTCAGATCGTTTGTGAGCATCGTCGGGTCATCGATCGTTCCCATGACCGGCCGGGGCAGACCATCTATGACTGGCGGCATTATTTGGCGGTCGTGCAGCGAAAGCCGGGCGCTCTTCGCAACGGTGCTCCATTCGTTGAGCTTCCTGAAGCCTTCCGAACCTTGCAGCAATACCTGCTCAAGAAGCCCGGCGGCGACCGCGAGATGGTCGATATCCTGGCGCTCGTTCTCCAGCACGATGAACAGGCAGTGCTCTCAGCCGTCGACATGGCGCTGAAGTCCGGTGTTCCGACCAAGACGCATGTGCTGAACCTGCTGCATCGCCTCGTTGATGGCAAATCCTTCAACCCGCCGACCCTCGACGCACCTCAGGCCCTGACGCTCACCAATGAGCCCAAGGCCAATGTCGAACGATACGATACCCTGAGAAAGACGGAGGTTCGCCATGCGTCATAACCCGGCAAGCGGTGCGATCGTCATCATGCTGCGACAGTTGAAGATGCACGGCATGGCCCATGCCGTCGGTGATTTGACCGAACAGGGATCGCCGGCGTTCGAGGCTGCCATTCCGATCTTGTCCCAGCTTTTAAAAGCGGAGACTGCGGAACGAGAGGTTCGATCGACGGCGTATCAGCTCAAAACCGCGCGCTTTCCAGCCTACCGTGATCTGAATGGCTTCGACTTCGCCAGCAGCGAGATCAACGAGGCCCTCGTGCAGCAGCTTCATCGCTGCGACTTCCTCGACAACGCCAACAACATCGTCCTGGTCGGCGGTCCCGGCACGGGCAAGACGCATATCGCGACCGCGATCGGTGTCCAGGCCATCGAACATCACCATAAGCGAGTTCGGTTCTTCTCGACCGTGGAACTGGTCAACGCTCTGGAACAGGAGAAGGCTCAGGGCCGTCCAGGCCAGATCGCCAACCGTCTGACACATTCCGATCTCGTTATTCTCGACGAGCTTGGCTACCTGCCGTTCAGCGCTTCAGGCGGCGCACTGCTCTTCCACCTGCTGAGCAAGCTCTACGAGCACACCAGCGTCATCATCACGACCAACCTGAGCTTCAGCGAATGGGCCAGCGTCTTCGGCGATGCCAAGATGACCACCGCGCTGCTCGACCGGCTTACCCACCACTGCCACATCCTGGAAACGGGAAACGACAGCTTCCGCTTCAAGAACAGCTCAGCTCATGAGCCCAAAACGGCAAAGGAAAAGCGCAGGAACTTGACCACCACGACCAACACAAACGATACCTAAGGCGGGTCACTTCTCGGTGGAAATGCCGGGTCAGCTCTCAGTGGAAATCAACA
>NZ_JBFUPL010000041.1:0-2154 GCF_041355235.1 Rhizobium sp. RCC_161_2
GCGCCAGCAGGCAGCGCCGGGGCGGCGTCCTTCTTGGGCTTTTCAGCGATCATCGCTTCTGTCGTGACCAGCAGGCCGGCGACGGAGGCTGCATCCTGGAGCGCGGTGCGCACCACCTTGGCAGGGTCGATGACACCCTGGGCATAGAGGTCGCCATACTCGCCGGTCTGGGCGTTCCAACCGAAGGAGAGGTCGTTCTTTTCGCGCAGCTTGCCGACGATGATTGAACCCTCGGCCCCGGCATTTTCGGCGATCTGGCGCACCGGTGCCTCGATCGCCCGGCGGACGATATCGATCCCCACGCGCTGATCGTCGTTGGCCGTAGGTAGACCATCAAGTGCTCTAACCGCACGCAGCAGCGCTACGCCACCGCCGGGCAGGATACCCTCCTCGACGGCAGCACGGGTTGCATGCAGAGCATCGTCGACGCGGTCCTTTTTCTCTTTCACTTCGACTTCCGTCGATCCCCCGACACGGATGACGGCAACGCCACCAGCGAGCTTGGCAAGGCGCTCCTGCAGCTTTTCGCGGTCGTAATCCGAGGTGGTTTCCTCGATCTGGGCGCGAATCTGTGCAACACGACCATCGATCTCGCCCTTGGAGCCAACGCCATCGATGATGGTGGTGTTTTCCTTCTCGATCGCCACCGTCTTGGCGCGGCCGAGCATCTCGAGCGTGACGTTCTCCAGCTTGATGCCGACGTCTTCGGAGATGACAGTACCACCCGTCAGGATGGCGATGTCTTCCAACATAGCCTTGCGGCGGTCGCCGAAGCCGGGTGCCTTGACGGCCGCGATCTTGAGACCACCGCGCAGTTTGTTGACGACCAGCGTTGCAAGGGCTTCGCCTTCGACGTCCTCGGCGATGATCAGCAGAGGCTTACCTGACTTCACCACAGCTTCCAGCACTGGCAGCATTGCCTGGAGATTGGAGAGCTTCTTCTCGTGGATGAGGATATAGGGATCCTCAAGCTCAACCCGCATCTTGTCCTGGTTGGTCACGAAATAGGGCGACAGGTAGCCGCGGTCGAACTGCATGCCTTCGACGACTTCGAGTTCTGTCTCGGCCGTCTTGGCTTCTTCGACGGTGATGACGCCTTCGTTGCCAACCTTTTCCATGGCTTCGGCAAGATAGCGGCCGATTTCTTCGTCGCCGTTGGCGGAGATGGTACCGACCTGGGCGATTTCGGAATTGCTGGTGATCTTGCGGGCGTTGTTTTTTAGTTCCTTGACCACCGCGTCGACGGCAATGTCGATGCCGCGCTTCAGGTCCATCGGGTTCATGCCGGATGCCACCGCCTTGGCGCCTTCCTTGACAATCGCCTGGGCCAGAACAGTCGCGGTTGTCGTGCCGTCTCCGGCGAGATCGTTGGTCTTCGATGCCACTTCGCGTAGCATCTGCGCACCCATGTTTTCGAACTTGTCTTCAAGCTCGATTTCCTTGGCGACCGAGACCCCATCCTTGGTGATGCGCGGCGCGCCGAACGACTTGTCGATGACAACGTTGCGGCCTTTCGGGCCGAGCGTGACTTTCACGGCATTCGCCAGAACATCGACCCCACGCAGCATGCGTTCACGGGCATCGGTGTTGAACTTGACTTCTTTCGCAGCCATTTCTTTAACTCCTCAATAGGCAGCTATTTGACTGATGTTTCGACAGGGCAGGCTCAGGCGGCTTTCTTCTGCTCGACTTGGGCCTCGATAATACCCATGACGTCGCTTTCCTTCATGATCAGCAGGTCTTCCCCGTTGATCTTGATCTCAGTGCCAGACCACTTGCCGAACAGGATGCGGTCACCCGCCTTGACATCCAGAGCCTGGATCTGACCGGCTTCATTGCGGGCGCCGGGCCCGACGGCGACGACTTCGCCTTCCTGCGGCTTTTCCTTGGCGGTGTCAGGGATGATGATGCCGCCCTTGGTCTTCTCTTCGGATTCGACGCGGCGGACGAGAATGCGATCATGAAGCGGTCTAAACGACATGTTTTCCTCCATGGACAAACAATGATGACGTTCCCCTGACCGGATGGGATTGCCATGCCGGACAGGAACGAAACCTCTTTGAGCGTTTCGCGCAAAAAATTTATTTTCGAGATTTTTCGATTTCAAGGGGGCGATGGAGAAAAATTAGCACTCGATCTTGGCGGCTGCTAACA
>NZ_JBFUPL010000042.1:0-1909 GCF_041355235.1 Rhizobium sp. RCC_161_2
CGATCAGCCGCCAGTTTCTGACGCATCTGCGCATCGAGGCGCTTAAGTCTCGTGAGCTCGGCGAGGGTACGTTCGTGTCTGGAGGGTTATACGATTGCAATCGACTTTCAGAGGCTTTCAAGCGATATTCCGCTTTCTGGTGTCAGATGTTGCGTAATTCCGCATGTGTTGTTATGTTAGCTCATAGCGGTATTCCGCTCATTAAAAGCAAACGAGGCGAAATTCCGCATGGGCTCGTCAATTTACAACATGCTCGGAGAGCAACTGCTTGTTGCACGAAAGCAGCGAGGGCTCAGCCAGCCCGAACTCGCCAAGCGGCTTGGTCGCGACCGGGCGCGGATATCGGAGTTGGAGCGTGACCTCACCAACAACCGCTTAGGACGCGATCGACTGACGTTGTTTGCCGAAATCTGTGATACACTCGACCTCTTGCCGGTCTTGGTGCCCAGATCGCGATTGGCTGCTGTGCGACATCTCATTAATGAGAGCAACGATCATCACCACACGGCGCAGGCCCCCAATGCATTTGACGAGCTTTTCGTCGACCTCGATGAAGACGAGGCACCCTGATGGCAAAGATGTCAGCCATACTCGGTGTCCACATTCTTGATCGGACGCGTGGCACGGTGAGAGCTGGGACGTTGACCCGTGATGCCGACGGTGGCGTCGCATTCATCGTTGCGGAGCCTTACCTTCGCGACGCGAACCGTCCTATCCTGAGTCTTGGATGGTATGACCCCGAGGATGACGCAAGCACGCGCGATCGCTTAGCCAGACGAGGTGACAAGATCGGTTTGCACGGTACGCTGCCGCCGTGGTTCTCAGGGCTGCTTCCGGAGGGAGCTTTGCGAGATCTCGTTCTGACCGAGATGGGGCCAGGTAACCACGATGAATTCGATGTCCTGACCCGGCTTGGCGCGGACCTGCCGGGCGCTGTCCTCGTGGTCCCTGAAACCGATGTACCATCGTCGGCAGGGCCGATTACCCTGGAGAACGTGCAGGGGTTCAAGGCACCACTTCCCGCAGGAACCGTGAAGTTTTCCCTGGCCGGTATCCAGCTGAAGTTTACGGCAAATCCTGACGGAGAGCGGCTAACGATCCCCGGTCATCGAGATACCGGTCGCTGCATCATAAAGGTTGGAAGTGAGCGATTTCCAGGCCTTCCAGAGGCCGAATTCGGCGCCATGCAATTGGCAAGCGCGATCGGAGTCAGGACTGCGGTGTGCCGTCTGGCCCCTCGCAATGCTGTGAAAGGAGTGCCCGAAGAGCTATTGGCGCATGGAAAGAATGTCTTGGTGGTGGACCGCTTCGACCGGGCGGGAAAGGGCTCTCGCATTCATATGGAAGATGCCGGTCAGATCCTTGGAGCGATAGGTGATCGAAAATACACGATGGCCACGACAGAGACCATCATTAACGTGGTTCGACGCTTCAGCACCGACCATCGTGACGACATCATGGAGGCGGTACGCCGCGTTGTCGCCGACGTCTTGATCGGCAACGGCGACAGCCACCTGAAGAATTGGTCTTTCCTATTCCCGCGGCCGGGTGAAATACGGCTGTCTCCAGCCTACGACATCGTACCGACAGTTCTCTATATGCCAGCGGACACCATGGCACTCCGGTTTGTGAAAACGCACAGTTTCGAGCATGTGAACCTTCATCGCTTCGAAAGGGTTGCAAGCTTCCTAAAGCTTGATCCCAAACCTATTCTTCGCGAAGTAATCAGCACTATTGAGCAGGCGCTGGAAGTCTGGCCGGCTCTGGCGCCTGAACTGCTGGGGGATGAAAGGGGAAATCGCATTCTGTCGCGATTACAAACTCTCAGTTTGGTTCGTGAAGTGTCGTGACCCTGCGCAATATCGAGCACGCCATCTCGTTGACTGGACCCTTGCGTGCGAAAAGGTGA
>NZ_JBFUPL010000043.1:0-1263 GCF_041355235.1 Rhizobium sp. RCC_161_2
TCAAGGCGAGCGAATTAACCTCACCTCCACTAATCTTCCAGCCTGAGCGTTCGGCGCTGGGGTCCAAAAACGGCGAGCTGTCCATCGGGCTCTTATTGACTCCGCCTGCTACTCAGCCGAAAAGAACTCTTGGCTGCACAGGGGAGATAACTCATGGCTGACGAAAACAATACGGGTTCCATTGCCCAGGCTGTAGAGACGGATGCACCGGCAAAGACGCCGACTGCGAAGAAGCAGCGCGCACCGCGGCGCAAAAAGGCAGTTGCCGAGACGACGGTCGCCGCCTCAACGACTGAGGCTGTGAAGGCGCCGAGGGGTCGCCGGAAGCGTGGTGAACAAGCCGCTGAAACCACAGCGGCACCGGTTGAAACGCCAGTCGCCAAACAGCGCAAGACGAGGGGCCCCAACAAAGGCCCCAGAAAAACTAAGGTCGCTGCGACGCCTGTCCCAGCAATCGACGAGTTCGCGGATCTTGTTCAGCTTGAAGAAGAGAATAAGCGGCTTCGCAAAACCCTGGCAGAGAAGCTGCGTGCGGAAAATGCCGACCTGCGCAAGCGGCTCGGGCTTGCCTGATCACCAAGCAGCAATGGGCCGGTTGCGGCCGCTAAATTCTCGGTAGGAGAGACATTCTCGGGCTCGCGTTGCGAGTCCGGATCCGGAGCTGCGGCAACGTCGTGGTGCAGTTTGCTCGAGGTTGAAGCACGATGAAATCACCATGGAAATTTCTTGTTGAACTGACGTCGCGGGGACGAGCGGCAGAAACGCCGGCGGCTTCGACTGAGGATGATGCCGAGACCACGGCAATCGAAAGCGAAGCACAGCAAGTTCCGGCGCTTCCGTTAAACTCGACGGAAACATCTGACAGACCTGACCACGAAGAAACCCCACCTGTTGATTTCGGGACGACGACGACGTCAACCGAAACGGCAAGCGATCTTGATGCAAGGCCGGCAGTCTCGCTGCCGGGTGATGTCGAAGAGATCCAGGCACCGGTGCGCAAGAAGACCAGCCAGTCGAGCGCTGAGGCACCTGCATCGGTGCCGCAAAACGAGAGAAGCAGACGGTCTCCACCAACACTACAGGCGAAGCGGCCAGTACGCGCCAGGAGAGCCCGCACCAATGTGGACGCGGAGAGCGCTCGCCCCACGAATAAGGATCAAACTGCGCAATCCCCGTCGCCCCGGGAAACCTTATTGAATGAGGCCATTAGCCTTGACGAGGAAATCAGGCGATTGAGACGGCAATTGGCCCAAAAGCTGCATT
>NZ_JBFUPL010000044.1:0-1053 GCF_041355235.1 Rhizobium sp. RCC_161_2
TCTTTGCAACGATGCCTTTCAAACACAACGCCTCCCGACGCCATCGCATCAGCAAGATGAAGTTTGAGCTGACGAACTGGGCGGAATACGAGGCAGGTCTTCGTCGGCGCGGTAGTCTGACGCTTTGGATCTCGCCGGAGGCATTGTCGTCCTGGTGGGCGCCGAAGCGGACGACACGCGGTGGCCAGCCACGCTATTCCGATCTGGCGATCGAGACTGCTTTGACGCTGGGATTGGTTTTCGGCCTGCGTCTCCGACAGACGGAGGGCTTTGTTTCGTCGGTGCTGAAGCTGATCGGCCTGGATCTCGCTGTTCCCGATCACACGACGCTGAGCCGGAGGGCAAACAAACCGAGAGTGCCAAAGAAACGGCAGGAGTTTCGTCTCCCGGACAAGGGACCCCTCCACGTCCTCATCGACAGTACAGGCTTGCAGATCTACGATGCAGGCCAATGGCTGGAAGAAAAGCAAGCAACCAAATCCCGTCGGGGATGGCGCAAGCTGCACTTGGCGCTGGATGCCGACAGCGGCGACATCATCGCACACGCCATGACGGATCAGGATGCCGGCGACGCCTCGCAGGTGGAGCCGCTGCTCGACCAGATCGACATGCCGATCGATCAGTTCACGGCCGATGGCGCCTATGACGGACCCGACCTATGAGGCCGTCGCCGGACACAGTCCTAACGCGGCGGTCGTCATTCCACCGCGCGCCAATGCGATAGAACGGCCGGACGCCGGTCCCTCCCGCCAAAGAGACCGCCACCTTGCGGCGATCAACGCCGATGGCCGGTTGAAGTGGCAAGTCGCTACGGGATATGGCAAGCGATCGCTGGTCGAGACCGCGATCGGTCGGTACAAATCGATCATCGGCCGCCGGCTAAGGGCACGCTCATTCGGCGCCCAGCAGACGGAGGTTGCCATCGGCTGCGCCGTCCTCAATCGAATGCTGGAATGTGCACGCCCGAATTCTGTCCGGTACAGACAAGCTACCGAGTAGCAAAGGCATCAAAGACAGACGTCCGCTTACACGGCGATCGCTGCACCAACGCCC
>NZ_JBFUPL010000045.1:0-832 GCF_041355235.1 Rhizobium sp. RCC_161_2
CTGCTCGCCCGCCAGGTTGGCGTTCCGGCGATCGTTGTGTTCCTGAACAAGGTCGACCAGGTTGACGACGCCGAGCTTCTGGAGCTCGTCGAGCTTGAAGTTCGCGAACTTCTGTCGTCCTACGACTTCCCGGGCGACGACATCCCGGTCATCAAGGGTTCGGCACTTGCTGCTCTTGAAGATTCGGACAAGAAGATCGGCGAAGACGCGATCCGCGAGCTGATGGCTGCTGTTGACGCCTACATCCCGACGCCTGAGCGTCCGATCGACCAGCCGTTCCTGATGCCGATCGAAGACGTGTTCTCGATCTCCGGCCGTGGTACGGTTGTGACGGGCCGCGTTGAGCGTGGTATCGTCAAGGTTGGCGAAGAAGTCGAGATCGTCGGCATTCGTCCGACCTCGAAGACGACGGTTACCGGCGTTGAAATGTTCCGCAAGCTGCTCGATCAGGGCCAGGCTGGCGACAACATCGGCGCGCTGGTTCGCGGTGTTAACCGTGACGGCGTCGAGCGTGGCCAGATTCTGTGCAAGCCGGGTTCGGTTAAGCCGCACAAGAAGTTCATGGCCGAAGCCTACATCCTGACGAAGGAAGAAGGCGGCCGTCATACGCCGTTCTTCACGAACTACCGTCCGCAGTTCTACTTCCGCACGACGGACGTGACGGGCATCGTCACGCTTCCGGAAGGCACGGAAATGGTTATGCCGGGCGACAACATCACTGTTGCCGTCGAGCTGATCGTTCCGATCGCAATGGAAGAAAAGCTGCGCTTCGCGATCCGTGAAGGCGGCCGTACCGTCGGCGCTGGCATCGTTGCCAGCATCGTTGAGTAAT
>NZ_JBFUPL010000046.1:0-772 GCF_041355235.1 Rhizobium sp. RCC_161_2
TAGGACGCGGACTCATTAGCTGAAGCGATCCATATCCTCGTTGCGGCGAGTTTGAGGCCGGCAAGGTAGTTGTCCGCACGTCTGTCGTATCGTGTTGCCAGACCACGCATCTGTTTGATGCGATTGAAGAAACGCTCCACCAGATTGCGCTGGCGATAGACCCAACGGCTGAAGCTGAAGGTCTGTTTGCGGTTGGCCTTGGCGGGGATGTTTGCCCAGCACTTGCGTTGCTTGGCAAAGTTACGGATCGCGTCGGTGTCATAGGCCTTGTCTGCAAGGAGTGTCGATCCGGGCTGCATATCGCTCAGCAACTTTTCGGCCATGGGAGCATCGGCGGCTTGACCCGCGCTCAGTTCCAGCCGAACAGGCAAGCCATCAGCATCGACGAGCGCGTGGATCTTTGTTGTCAGGCCGCCACGCGAACGTCCCATGCAAGGATCGGCAGATCCCCCTTTTTTGCATTGGCACCATGTTGGTGAACGCGGACGCAGGAGGAATCGATCATCACTATGTCGCCGGCATAACGTTTTGAAACAGCATCCAGAAGGCGATCCCAGACGCCCGCTTTGCGCCAGCGCGAGAACCGATTGTAAAGCGTTGTGCGTGGACCATAGCGCTCCGGCACATCACGCCAGGATGAGCCAGTCCGGAAGCGCCATAGGATACCATTGATCACCCGGCGGTCATCTACGCGCTCAATTCCACGGCTGTTGGTCGGCAGCAAGGGCGCGATAACCGCCCATTCCTCGTCGGTCAATTCATGACGGCGCAT
>NZ_JBFUPL010000047.1:0-581 GCF_041355235.1 Rhizobium sp. RCC_161_2
GTGCGGTTTGGCACTGTGCTTGCCGACGCCGGTTACGGTCTATCGGCTGCGTTTCGACAGGGATTGAGCGCAGGTGGCCTCACCTGGGCTGTCGGCATTCCCAAGCATCAGAAGGTCTATCCCCATGGTGTCGCACTGATCTTTCCTGTCTCCGGCCATGGAAGGCCGCGCAAGCATTCGATCCCCGACACTCTTTCGAGCGCAGCCGAAACGATCCTGGAAGGAACGACCTGGAAGAAGGTCAGTTGGCGGCGTGGCACCAAAGGTCGATTGACAGCACGCTTCTCGGCCCTGCGCATTCGGATTGCTGATGGTACCCCACAACGCATCCTCGACAAGGGACAACAGCACATGCCGGGGGAAGAGGCATGGCTCGTTGGTGAGTGGCGCTCAAACGACGAGCGCAAATACTACATCTCCAATCTTCCAGCCGAGGCGACATTGAAGCAGTTAGCGGCGGCCATCAAAGCGCGATGGGTCTGTGAGCAGGCTCATCAGCAGATGAAGGAAGAGCTTGGTCTCGATCACTTCGAAGGCCGGTCCTGGCAAGGCCTCCACCGACACGCACTGATGACAATGAT
>NZ_JBFUPL010000048.1:0-551 GCF_041355235.1 Rhizobium sp. RCC_161_2
CAGGAAATCAGGCCGGTTGCGAGATCACCGGTGGCAAGCTTGCCGGCATTGACCACATGCAGTCCGTCGACATCCTTCTCCGGCCGGATCGACTGGATGATCGGCTCCGAGTTCAGATGCTTCGGCAAAGGCAGCTGCACCAGGATCCCGTGGATGGATGGGTCTTCGTTCAGCGACTGCACCAGCTTTGCCAGCTCTTCCTGCGTCGTCTCGGCCGGCAGCGTGTGCTGGATGGATTTGAAGCCGCACTCCTTGGCCATCCTGCTCTTCGAGGTCACATAGCTGTGGCTGGCCGGATCATCGCCGACGATCACCACCGCCAGACCGGCCTTCGTTCCGGTCCCACTCTCCAGAGCGGACGTTGCCGTCTTCACCGCCTCGATCACCGAAGCCGCCACCTGCTTGCCGTCGATCACGGTTGGCGCAGTCATCGCAGCCATGGCCTACCCCATCCTCTCGGAAGCATAGCTTCCGGGGCTTGCCGGGAAGACGATGGTGCGGTTGCCGTTGAGGAAGGTGCGGTAGTGGATATGGGCATGGATGGCGCGCGC
>NZ_JBFUPL010000049.1:0-511 GCF_041355235.1 Rhizobium sp. RCC_161_2
CATCGGGCATCGTCGACTTAACGGAATGTGGAATTCGATGTGTGAAGAAGGTTTATGACAGACCGTGATCCACTCGATTGCCGACATCCCTTTCCCGCTGAAGTCATTGCCCACGCCGTGTGGCTCTATTTCCGTTTCCCTCTCAGCCTGCGAATGGTCGAGGACTTGCTGGCGGCCCGTGGGATCATTGTCTCGCACCAGACCATCCGGCTTTGGGCGTAGAAATTCGGCCGCACCTTTGCCAACGAGATCCGTCGTCGGTCATCCGGCCGACTTGGGGACAAGTGGCATCGCGATGAAGCTGTTGTTTCAATCCTTGGCAAGAAGCATTGGCTTTGGCGCGCAGTTGATCAGGACGGTTTCGTCTTGGAGGTTTTCGTGCAAAGCCGCCGAAATGCAAAGGCCGCCAAGCGCCTGATGCGCAAGCTCATGAAGGGTCAGGGACGGTCGCCGCGTGTGATGATCACCGATAAGCTGCGGTCCTACGGCGCAGCAAAGCCAGAGATCATGC